>NZ_JBEIAB010000040.1:0-2333 GCF_040240345.1 Brenneria sp. g21c3
AGGGTACCGTTCTTCGGCGCCTCGCCCACGGTATAGCTGAGCTCGTCGCCATCCACATCGGACGCGCTGATAGCGCCGCTGATCGGGGTGTCTTCTGCGGTAGTCAGCGTTTGATCGGCAGTGACCGGTGCATCGTTGACCGCGGTCACGCCAATGCTGACCGTGCTGCTCACGGTACCGCCCTGTCCGTCCGCCACCGTGACGCTAAAGCTGTCATTACCATTAAAGTTGGCGGTCGGCGTGTAGGTGTACTCACCGGTGGCCGCATCCAGCGTCAGGGTGCCGTTTTTCGGCGCCTCGCCCACGGAATAACTCAGTACGTCGCCATCGACATCGGATGCGCGGATGGCACCGCTGATCGGCGTATCTTCCGGCGTCGTCAGACTCTGCTCGGCCGTCACCGGTGCATCATTCACGGCGGTCACACCGATATTCACGGTACTGACCGTGGTACCACCCTGTCCGTCATCCACCGTGACGCTAAAGCTGTCATTGCCGTTAAAGTTGCTTGCCGGCGTATAGGTGTACTGCCCGGTGGCCGCGTCCAGTGTTAACGTACCGTTCTTCGGCTGCTCGCCCACCGTGTAGCTCAGCACATCGCCGTCCACATCGGATGCGCTAATCGTACCGCTGATCGGCGTATCTTCCGCGGTCGTCAGGCTCTGATCTGCGGTCACCGGTGCATCGTTGACCGCGGTCACGCCGACATTCACGGTACTGACCGTGGTGCCACCATTACCATCCGCGACCGTCACGCTAAAGCTGTCATGACCATTAAAGTTGGCGGTCGGCGTGTAGGTGTACTCGCCGGTAGCCGCGTCCAGCGTCAGGGTGCCGTTCTTGGGCTGCTCGCCCACGGTGTAACTCAGCACGTCGCCGTCCACATCGGACGCACTAATCGTACCGCTGATCGGGGTGTCTTCTGCGGTAGTCAGCGTCTGATCGGCTGTCACCGGCGCATCGTTGACCGCGGTCACGCCGACATTCACGGTACTGACCGTGGTGCCACCATTACCATCCGCGACCGTCACGCTAAAGCTGTCATTGCCGTTAAAGTTGGCAGTCGGCGTATAGGTGTACTGCCCGGTGGCCGCATCCAGCGTCAGCGTACCGTTCTTCGGTGCCTCACCTACCGCGTAACTCAGTACATCACCATCGACATCGGATGCGCTGATGGTGCCGCTGATCGGGGTGTCTTCCTCGGTAGTCAACGTCTGATCGGCCGTCACCGGCGCATCGTTGACCGCGGTCACGCCGATATTCACCGTGCTGACCGTCGTGCCGCCCTGTCCGTCATCCACCGTCACACTAAAGCTGTCACTGCCGTTAAAGTTGCTTGCCGGGGTATAGGTGTACTCGCCGGTAGCGGCGTCCAGCGTCAGCGTACCGTTCTTCGGTACCTCGCCCACCGTGTAGCTGAGCGCGTCGCCATCCACATCGGATGCGCTGATGGCGCCGCTGATCGGCGTGTCTTCCGGCGTGGTGACCGTTTGATCGGCCGTGACCGGCGCATCGTTGACCGCGGTCACGCCGATATTCACCGTGCTGACCGTCGTGCCGCCCTGTCCGTCCGCCACCGTAACACTAAAGCTGTCATTACCGTTAAAGTTGCTTGCCGGGGTATAGGTGTACTCGCCGGTGGCCGCATCCAGCGTCAGCGTACCGTTCTTCGGCGCCTCGCCCACCGTGTAGTTGAGCTCGTCGCCATCGACATCGCTGGCAGTAATTTGCCCGATCACCGGCGTATCTTCCGCCGTGGTGATCGTTTGGTTGGCCGTGACCGGCACATCATTCACCGCGGTGACGCCAATATTCACGGTACTGACGGTGGTACCGCCCTGTCCGTCAGCCACCGTGACGGTAAAGCTGTCATTACCGTTAAAGTTGGCGGTCGGCGTATAGGTGTACTCACCGGTGGCCGCATCCAGTGTTAGCGTACCGTTTTTCGGTTGTTCGCCCACCGTGTAGCTCAGTACGTCGCCGTCCACATCGGATGCACTAATCGTACCGCTGATCGGCGTGTCTTCCAGCGTCGTCAGGCTTTGGTCAGCGGTCACCGGCGCATCATTCACCGCGGTCACGCCGATATTCACCATGCTGACCGTCGTACCGCCTTGCCCGTCCGCTACCGTCACGCTAAAGCTGTCATTGCCGTTAAAGTTGGCGGTCGGGGTATAGGTGTACTGTCCGGTAGCCGGATCCAGTACCAGAGTACCGTTTTTCGGCTGCTCGCCCACGGTATAGTTCAGCGTATCGCCATCGACATCACTGGCGGTAACTTGTCCGGTCACCGGCGTATCTTCCAGCGTTGTCAGGCTCTGATCGGCGGTCAC
>NZ_JBEIAB010000041.1:0-2262 GCF_040240345.1 Brenneria sp. g21c3
GATGCAGCCATGGTCGCTATATTCAGGCGATATCCGATGTTAAAATAGGCGCGTTTATGACTCTGCTTATGCCCATTATTTTTAAAACCGCAGATTTCTTTCTGGATAAAGGGACTTTCTGGGAAAATCTTCTTGATGCGGTGATGAATAATCATCGTGAGTTTTATAAGTATTTTACTGCGATGTTGGTAATTAGTGGTGCTTTTTGGGGGCTATTTTTCTATAACGCCTATAAAGCGTATGCGCCCACCACCTGCAAACTGGCGGAGGAAATATTTCAGGTATTCGGCTGGCGTCATCCCAAATGGATAAACTTAAAGAAAATAACGACGAAGCGGGAAAAGGAATTAATACGTCAGGGGAAATGGTATTCGCCGAAGGATACCAGTAAGCCGCCGCTGCCCAGCGCGAAATCATTATGGGATGATGAGTATTGGCATTATTACTGACATTTGGCTACAGCATAAAAATATCATCCGCTGCCTGAGAGTCTGGCGCGATTTTAAAGGGAATGCGATGAGAAAAGAAAAAGTGATTAACCCTAAGGAGCTTCATCAGGAATTGTTCGAGGCGCGATTCAACGTAAAATATACCCGCCGCCAACTTGATATTCATGATGATAGTTATAGTAGTCGCGTCACGGAAGCCGATTTGGCGAAGGCGGAACAGCGCTATCAGCAGGTATTAAGCGAATGGCAGGCGCTGCCGCCGCCGCCGGTATTGCCGCCGAGCGGCAAACTGGAAAAAATCACCGGTCGGCTGGAGTCTTTTAGCCGTATCCGCTGCAAGGCCAACTTTGATCCTGATGTGTATGCCACCTCTTCAGACAGAACACTGACGGCGGGGGAAAAGGGCGCGGCGGGCGCGGGGGCCATCGCTATCGGCAGCCCGGCGCTGGCGGGGCTGGCGCTGAAGGGAGATGAGCCGATTTTAAACGACGCGGACTATGTGCAAGGGATGATAAACGGCCAGCCGTTTGCCGGTTGGGTAGGGATGACGCACCTGAAGGCGGGCGACGAGGTGGAGCTGGCGGCGGCATGGCAGGATGACCATTATCAGGTTTACGCCATTGCCGTACCGGCGTTGCGGATTGTCTCGGTATGTCCGCAGTGCGACCATGGCCGTTATATTGAGGCGATTTCCAGGATCAAGCTCGGCACTTTTATGAGTTTGCTTTTTATTATATTGGCCTGTATTGCAGTGTTACTAATGGGTAAAGGTACATTTTGGGAGAATTTTTCTTATGAATTGACTGATAATAAAGGTAATTTTTATTTTTTGATTGCAATGGGTATGGGGATAAATGGTGTTTTTTGGGGACTGTTTTTTTATGGTGCCTATAAAGCGTATGCGGAAACTGCCTGCAAACTGGCGGAGGAAATATTTCAGGTATTCGGCTGGCGTCATCCCAAATGGATAAACTTAAAGAAAATAACGGCGAAGCAGGAAAAGGAATTAATGCGTCAGGGGAAATGGTATTCGCCGAAGGATACCAGTAAGCCGCCGCTGCCCAGCGCGAAATTATTATGGGATGATGAGTATTGGCATTATTACTGACATTCGGCTACAGCATAAAAATATCATCCGCCGCCAGAAAGTCTGGCGAGATTTTAAAGGGAATGCGATGAGAAAAGAAAAGGTGATTAACCCTAAGGAGCTTCGTCAGGAATTGTTCGAGGCGGAATATCGAGTGGAATCCGCTCGCCGATACCTTTATAACAACGAATATGGTGTCTCCGAAACTGATGTGGCGCAGGCGGAACAGCACTATCAGCAGGTATTAAGCGAATGGCAGGCGCTGCCGCCGCCGCCGGTATTGCCGCCGAGCGGCAAACTGGAAAAAATCACCGGGCGGCTGGAGTCTTTTAGTCGTATCCGCTGCAAGGCCAACTTTGATCCTGATGTATATGCCACCTCTTCAGACAGAACACTGACGGCGGGAGAAAAGGGCGCGGTGGGCGTGGGGGCCATCGCTATCGGCAGCCCGGCGCTGGCGGGGCTGGCGCTGAAGGGAGAAGAGCCGATTTTAAACGACGCGGACTATGTGCAAGGGATGATAAACGGCCAGCCGTTTGCCGGTTGGGTGGGGATGACGCACCTGAAGGCGGGCGACGAGGTGGAGCTGGCGGCGGTATGGCAGGATGACCATTATCAGGTTTACGCCATTGCCGTACCGGCGTTGCGGATTGTTTCAGTATGTCCCCGATGCAGCCATGGTCGTTATATTCAGGCGATATCCGATGTTAAAATAAGCGCGTTTAT
>NZ_JBEIAB010000042.1:0-1751 GCF_040240345.1 Brenneria sp. g21c3
GTTGGGTAGGGGAGCGTTCTGTAAGCCTGCGAAGGTGGCCTGTGAGGGCTGCTGGAGGTATCAGAAGTGCGAATGCTGACATAAGTAACGATAATGCGGGTGAAAAACCCGCACGCCGGAAGACCAAGGGTTCCTGTCCAACGTTAATCGGGGCAGGGTGAGTCGACCCCTAAGGCGAGGCCGAAAGGCGTAGTCGATGGGAAACGGGTTAATATTCCCGTACTGGTTGTTACTGCGAAGGGGGGACGGAGAAAGCTAGGTTGGCCGGGCGACGGTAGTCCCGGTTTAAGCGTGAAGGTGGGTGTTTTTGGTAAATCCGGAACACCGTTAACACTGAGGCGTGATGACGAGTCACTACGGTGATGAAGTAACCGATGCTACGCTTCCAGGAAAAGCCTCTAAGCTCCAGGTAACAATCAATCGTACCCCAAACCGACACAGGTGGTCAGGTAGAGAATACTCAGGCGCTTGAGAGAACTCGGGTGAAGGAACTAGGCAAAATGGTGCCGTAACTTCGGGAGAAGGCACGCTGGATTCGGTGAAGTCCCTTGCGGATGGAGCTGAGACCAGTCGCAGATACCAGCTGGCTGCAACTGTTTAATAAAAACACAGCACTGTGCAAACACGAAAGTGGACGTATACGGTGTGACGCCTGCCCGGTGCCGGAAGGTTAATTGATGGGGTAAGCAGCAATGCGAAGCTCTTGATCGAAGCCCCGGTAAACGGCGGCCGTAACTATAACGGTCCTAAGGTAGCGAAATTCCTTGTCGGGTAAGTTCCGACCTGCACGAATGGCGTAATGATGGCCAGGCTGTCTCCACCCGAGACTCAGTGAAATTGAACTCGCTGTGAAGATGCAGTGTACCCGCGGCAAGACGGAAAGACCCCGTGAACCTTTACTATAGCTTGACACTGAACCTTGAGCCTTGATGTGTAGGATAGGTGGGAGGCTTTGAAGTGTGGACGCCAGTCTGCATGGAGCCGACCTTGAAATACCACCCTTTAATGTTTGATGTTCTAACGTGGGCCCCTGAGCGGGGTTGCGGACAGTGTCTGGTGGGTAGTTTGACTGGGGCGGTCTCCTCCCAAAGAGTAACGGAGGAGCACGAAGGTTAGCTAATCCTGGTCGGACATCAGGAGGTTAGTGCAAAGGCATAAGCTAGCTTGACTGCGAGAGTGACGGCTCGAGCAGGTGCGAAAGCAGGTCTTAGTGATCCGGTGGTTCTGAATGGAAGGGCCATCGCTCAACGGATAAAAGGTACTCCGGGGATAACAGGCTGATACCGCCCAAGAGTTCATATCGACGGCGGTGTTTGGCACCTCGATGTCGGCTCATCACATCCTGGGGCTGAAGTAGGTCCCAAGGGTATGGCTGTTCGCCATTTAAAGTGGTACGCGAGCTGGGTTTAGAACGTCGTGAGACAGTTCGGTCCCTATCTGCCGTGGGCGTTGGAAGATTGAGAGGGGTTGCTCCTAGTACGAGAGGACCGGAGTGAACGCACCACTGGTGTACGGGTTGTGATGCCAATTGCATTGCCCGGTAGCTACGTGCGGAAGAGATAAGCGCTGAAAGCATCTAAGCGCGAAACTTGCCTCGAGATGAGTCTTCCCTGGGCACTTGATGCCCCTGAAGGGCCGTTGAAGACGACGACGTAGATAGGCTGGGTGTGTAAGTGCAGCGATGCATTGAGCTAACCAGTACTAATGACCCGAGAGGCTTAACCTTACAACACCGAAGGTGTTTTGGTGAG
>NZ_JBEIAB010000043.1:0-1606 GCF_040240345.1 Brenneria sp. g21c3
TGTGGACACTGCACTGCCCTAAAGGCTCTTTGGTAAGGAGGTGATCCAACCGCAGGTTCCCCTACGGTTACCTTGTTACGACTTCACCCCAGTCATGAATCACAAAGTGGTAAGCGCCCCCCCGAAGGTTAAGCTACCTACTTCTTTTGCAACCCACTCCCATGGTGTGACGGGCGGTGTGTACAAGGCCCGGGAACGTATTCACCGTAGCATTCTGATCTACGATTACTAGCGATTCCGACTTCATGGAGTCGAGTTGCAGACTCCAATCCGGACTACGACGCACTTTATGAGGTCCGCTCGCCCTCGCAGGGTCGCTTCTCTTTGTATGCGCCATTGTAGCACGTGTGTAGCCCTACTCGTAAGGGCCATGATGACTTGACGTCATCCCCACCTTCCTCCGGTTTATCACCGGCAGTCTCCTTTGAGTTCCCGACCGTATCGCTGGCAACAAAGGATAAGGGTTGCGCTCGTTGCGGGACTTAACCCAACATTTCACAACACGAGCTGACGACAGCCATGCAGCACCTGTCTCAGAGCTCCCGAAGGCACATTCGCATCTCTGCAAACTTCTCTGGATGTCAAGAGTAGGTAAGGTTCTTCGCGTTGCATCGAATTAAACCACATGCTCCACCGCTTGTGCGGGCCCCCGTCAATTCATTTGAGTTTTAACCTTGCGGCCGTACTCCCCAGGCGGTCGACTTAACGCGTTAGCTCCGGAAGCCACGGTTCAAGACCACAGCCTCCAAGTCGACATCGTTTACAGCGTGGACTACCAGGGTATCTAATCCTGTTTGCTCCCCACGCTTTCGCACCTGAGCGTCAGTCTTCGTCCAGGGGGCCGCCTTCGCCACCGGTATTCCTCCAGATCTCTACGCATTTCACCGCTACACCTGGAATTCTACCCCCCTCTACGAGACTCTAGCCTGTCAGTTTTGAATGCAGTTCCCAGGTTAAGCCCGGGGATTTCACATCCAACTTAACAGACCGCCTGCGTGCGCTTTACGCCCAGTCATTCCGATTAACGCTTGCACCCTCCGTATTACCGCGGCTGCTGGCACGGAGTTAGCCGGTGCTTCTTCTGCGGGTAACGTCAATGAGAAGACGTATTAAATCTTCCCCCTTCCTCCCCGCTGAAAGTACTTTACAACCCGAAGGCCTTCTTCATACACGCGGCATGGCTGCATCAGGGTTTCCCCCATTGTGCAATATTCCCCACTGCTGCCTCCCGTAGGAGTCTGGACCGTGTCTCAGTTCCAGTGTGGCTGGTCATCCTCTCAGACCAGCTAGGGATCGTCGCCTAGGTGAGCCTTTACCCCACCTACTAGCTAATCCCATCTGGGTTCATCCGATGGTGTGAGGCCCTAAGGTCCCCCACTTTGGTCTTGCGACGTTATGCGGTATTAGCTACCGTTTCCAGTAGTTATCCCCCTCCATCAGGCAGATCCCCAGACATTACTCACCCGTCCGCCGCTCGCCGGCAAAGAAGCAAGCTTCTTCCCGCTGCCGCTCGACTTGCATGTGTTAGGCCTGCCGCCAGCGTTCAATCTGAGCCATGATCAAACTCTTCAATTTAAGATTTGTTTGATTCGCTAAGTTAATAGCT
>NZ_JBEIAB010000044.1:0-1204 GCF_040240345.1 Brenneria sp. g21c3
ATTCGAGTATATCGAGATAGACTACAATCGGCACCGACGGCATAGTGCCAACGGCGGGCTAAGCCCGGTGCAATTTGAGGAAAGAAACCTCGCTTAAGGCAGTGTCCACCGTCGCTGGGCAAGATCATAATTCCCGCCGCGGGCAGTACGGAGGCTTAAGTCATGGCTGATGATTTAATCGCCGCCTGCAAAGATGACCCGCTGGTACACAGTTCGGTATTGGCTGACCTCCCCAGCGGGCTGGTAGAGGGCGCTATCTTTGTCGGTGCGACCGCACTGCTCGGCACCGGAGTGGGTGCCGTGGTCGGTCTGGGGCTGGCGATCGGCGCCATGACTAGCGGCCTGCCGGAAAAACTGGGCAACATGGCGGGCAACGCCGTCGATGGGGTGATTGGCGCACTAGGCCTGCGGGGGGCCGCCGGCCGCCAAAATAAAGAGCGGCTCCGACAACGTGAACATCATGGGCAAACCGGCCGCACGCGCTGCCGACACCGTTGACCATGACTACCTCAACAGCCCTGCCGTCAGCGAGGAAGGCCCCGGCGCACTGGATACCGCCATTGCATTGGCGGCCGGCATTGCCTCCACCGTGATGCACCCCGGCGCGGCGATGGAAAAGGAACGGATAGTATGGCTCGCCAGACGGATGGATTGTTGCACTTGACCCGATAGGGCTGGCGGGGGGACTGAACCTTTATCAGTATGCGCCGAACCCGCTGACTTGGATTGATCCGCTGGGGTTGAGTAAATGTTCAAGTAATGGCCGCCCAGATCCTTATAAAGGTGCAAAAGACGCATCTGCGTATCTTCGCTCTAAGGGAGTAGATAGAGATACCAGAAAACAGATAATTAGTTCCTTTGAGTTAGATACTATATCTGTACAAAAGGCAGGGAATAATCGGTTTGGAACACGTTTCCATGATGATGGGAAATCAGCCTGGCATCTAGGTCAATATGTTTTTGAAACATTTACCCCTTTAACTAATAGATCAGGCCTTGCATTACCTTATGAATGGAATCGGATGACTGGGATCAAGCAGTGGCAGATAAAACCAGGTTCTACGATAATCAGGGGCAGTGATCTTGCCCAGCGACGGTGGACACTGCCTTAAGCGAGGTTTCTTTCCTCAAATTGCACCGGGCTTAGCCCGCCGTTGGCACTATGCCGTCGGTGCCGATTGTAGTCTATCTCGATATACTCGAA
>NZ_JBEIAB010000045.1:0-1160 GCF_040240345.1 Brenneria sp. g21c3
CATCAGAGACGGTGTAGTTTTGATCGACAACCAGCTGAGCAGATTCGCGTTTGAATTCAGGACTAAAATTTCTTCTTTTCATTGGAGCACCTGTGTTGTTCTGAGGTGAGCATATCACCTCTGTTCAAGTGGCCAAATTCAGTAAACCACTTCATACCGTGATTTGGGAAAACAGGGATTGGTACGCAATATGAAACACATGACTTTATTGAAGACCTTATAAGAGATGGAGTATTGAAAAAATTATGAGAAAATGTAATATAATGAAAAATCTCATAAAAAAACCTATATTATTGCATGATGGTATTGAGAATGATTTTATCCATAAAAAAAACTTTATTGATTGTCCGTATTGTGGCCGTCAGGTAGTTTTCACGGTTTTCAATTCTAAGCGATTTGATCTGGAGGACGAGTCATTTAAAAAAGAGGTTGCAAGTCATATTAAAGGCGTAAAAGAAAATTCGATAAAGTCTGGGTATTATAATTATAAAGGAGAAGCGATATGCTTTTTTGAAAGTAAATGTCCTCTCCATAAGCATAACGTTTTAATATTCTTTACATTTTCCGAGATCCAACCTGCAAGATATATATCTTACCTTATAGGTGTTTTTGGCTAAATAACTTCATATATTACCGCTCTACTTTAAACCAGACCATGTTAATTACCGGAAAATGGCGAGGCGGCATTCATAAATTGATTTACCTGTTCCAGTAATTGCCACATGTACCGACACTGATGATTTCGCGTTATGGTTCCGTGTGACGACAGCCACAACCGCTCTATCGGATTCAGCCACGGTGAGTAAGTCGGCAGAAACAGCAACCGGAACTTCTAGGGCAACCACAGGGAAGTACCGTCACCACCCGCTTTATCTGGGAGGGCTTCCGGCTGTAGCAGGAAATCCAGGACCAGGTTCCGCTAACGTATGTGTATACCGACCCGGGCAGCTACGAGCCGCTGGCGCGCATCGACGGCGTCGCCTCCCCCGAAATCTTCTGGTTCCACTGCCAGCCCAATGGCACGCCGGAGCGGCTGGTAATCCCCCCGAAAAAGCGGAGTGTTCATAAGTAGAATTTTCTCGTAATCTGAACGCAGGAGATTCGCTATGAAAAAATCACGCTTTACCGACAGTCAGATCATCGCCATCCTCAAACAGGCC
>NZ_JBEIAB010000046.1:0-1156 GCF_040240345.1 Brenneria sp. g21c3
AACGTCGGTACTATCGGCCACGTTGACCATGGTAAAACAACGCTGACTGCCGCCATTACTACCGTTCTGGCTAAAACCTACGGCGGCGCCGCCCGTGCATTCGATCAGATCGATAATGCGCCGGAAGAGAAAGCCCGTGGTATCACCATCAACACCTCTCACGTTGAATACGATACCCCGACTCGCCACTACGCGCACGTTGACTGCCCGGGACACGCCGACTATGTGAAAAACATGATCACCGGCGCCGCGCAGATGGACGGCGCGATCCTGGTTGTTGCCGCGACTGACGGCCCGATGCCGCAGACCCGTGAGCACATCCTGCTGGGCCGCCAGGTTGGCGTTCCTTACATCATCGTGTTCCTGAACAAATGCGACATGGTTGATGATGAAGAACTGCTGGAACTGGTTGAGATGGAAGTGCGTGAACTGCTGTCTCAGTACGATTTCCCGGGCGATGATACGCCAATCATTCGTGGTTCCGCGCTGAAAGCGCTGGAAGGCGAAGCTGAGTGGGAAGCGAAAATCGTCGAACTGGCTGAAGCGCTGGATTCTTATATCCCGGAACCGGAGCGTGCGATTGACAAACCGTTCCTGCTGCCTATCGAAGACGTATTCTCCATCTCCGGTCGTGGTACCGTTGTGACCGGTCGTGTAGAGCGCGGTATCATCAAAGTGGGTGAAGAAGTGGAAATCGTGGGTATCAAAGACACCACGAAAACCACTTGTACCGGCGTTGAAATGTTCCGCAAACTGCTGGACGAAGGCCGCGCGGGCGAGAACGTCGGCGTTCTGCTGCGTGGTACCAAACGTGACGACGTAGAGCGTGGTCAGGTACTGGCTAAACCAGGCTCAATCAAACCTCACACTCAGTTCGAGTCTGAAGTTTATATCCTGAGCAAAGACGAAGGCGGCCGTCACACTCCGTTCTTCAAAGGCTACCGTCCTCAGTTCTACTTCCGTACCACTGACGTGACCGGTACCATCGAACTGCCGGAAGGCGTGGAAATGGTAATGCCAGGCGACAACATCAAGATGGTTGTTAATCTGATTGCGCCGATCGCAATGGATGACGGTCTGCGTTTCGCTATCCGTGAAGGCGGTCGTACCGTTGGCGCGGGCGTTGTTGCTAAAGTTATCGCTTAATCGCTGATAA
>NZ_JBEIAB010000047.1:0-1115 GCF_040240345.1 Brenneria sp. g21c3
ATCCACCGCTTTAACGCCTGGCGCGAGGCGACGCTGGGACTGTCCCCATCGGCGCAGCCGGCCGGGGAGGAGAGCGATAACGGCCATTACCAGCCCGGCCGGGCCGGGCTGGCGCTGGAGGCGCTGATAGCAAACCAGATGGCCTGGCTGACCGCCTGGCGGATAGACCGTTATGCCAGAGGGTCGGCGCTGAACTGCGCGTTTTACCGGGCGGCCACCGATAGCCACGCCAACGCCGGCAGCCGGAAGGCGGCGGAAGCGGCGCGCGATGAAAGGCAGAAAAGCGCGGAGCGGGCGCGGCTCGACCTTATCGCCGACTACCCGAACCCGCGAGACCGGCCGCCGTTGCCGCCGGGTCCGAAAGACTTTGACCCGGATTTGGCGCAGACCCAGTTGCGCCAGGCGATGGAAGAGTTCGGCAATGACTACCGCAGCGAGTTCCGGCTGCACACCAGCGTCACGCAACTGGTGCTGGATACCCTGCCGCGCCACGCCATCTATCTGCTGAATCTGGAGGATGAGGCGCAGGAGTTCGACGACATGAAAAAGGCCGGAGATGGCCTGACGGCGCGCCTGTTTCCGCCGCAGGGGGAAGCGAGCAATGCGCAGACGCCGGTCGGGCTGCTGCGCGCCCTGTTCGACGACCAGGTGCATGATTCACGGGCGTGGTTTATGCACTCGACCTTTGGCAGCCGGGAGCCGTGGGGCGGGTATTTTCGTTACCGGATGATTTACTTCGCCGATGACACCAACAAGTCGGTATCGCCGCTGACGGTGGCGGGGGACGTGATAGGCGCGGCGACGGTGGTGAGCGGCGTGGTGTTTACCCTGCGGCGCAAGAAGCTGGGCGATAAACTGCTGGGGATAGCGGGGACGGCGGGGGCGCTGAAGCTGGAGGCGATAGCGGGAGACATTCTGAGCGGCAAGGCGTTGCCGATGCGGCCGGAGGCGGACGAACTGCGGGCATTTACCCGGGAACCGGGGACGGTTATCCGCGGGCAGCAGAAAGTGGCGCAGGAGAAACGGCTGGCCTACGCGCAGGAAAGGGCGGCGGCGGTGTGGGCGGCGCACGGCATTGCGCCGCTGGTACGCAATCCGCGGCAGGGCTGACGGCC
>NZ_JBEIAB010000048.1:0-1107 GCF_040240345.1 Brenneria sp. g21c3
TTCGGCCTTTCGTGATTATAAAACCACTGCCATTCTGTTGCGTACCGTTGTAATTCGTCCAGTGAGGAAAATATATATTGCCCCAGCCAGTCATAACGCACTGTCCGGTTATAACGCTCGATATAGGCATTTTGCTGCGGTTTACCCGGCTGGATAAAATTTAGTTCAATGTCGTTGTTTTTAGCCCATTGCATCAACTCGCTACTCGTATATTCCGGACCATTGTCACAACGTATTGAAACCGGTTTCCCTCGCCACTCAATCAGACGCTCCAGCGTTTGCTTTACCCGAACCGACGGTAACGAGAAGTCCACTTCTATTGCCAGTGCCTCACGGTTAAAATCATCAATGATGTTCAATAACCGGATTGAGCGGCCATCTGCTAGCTGGTCATGCATAAAGTCCATCGACCAGCTTTCATTGCTTTGTTCCGGTACCCTCAACGGCGCCGGCTCTTCCCGTTTCAATCTTTTCTTCGGCTTAATGCGCATATTTAGCGAAAGCTCACAGTAAATCCGGTATACCCTTTTAGGGTTCCAGCCGAAGCCCTTTACATTGCGGAGGTACAGATAACACAGGCCAAAACCCCAGTTTCGCTGACTATCGGTAATGCGCAATAACCAGTCGGCAATTTGCTGATTTTCCTCATCAAGTTTTGGCACATAGCGGTAACAACTTTCACTGACCGAAAATATCTGACAGGCAAAACGAATACTGATGTACCTGTTTTCCACTGCCGCTTTTGCCATCTGCCGACGCTGAGATGGCTTTACCACTTTTTTTGCATGGCTTCCTGAATGATTTCAGCCTTAAGCCGTTCTTCCGCATACATCTTTTTGAGACGGCGGTTCTCATCTTCCAGCTCTTTCAGGCGAGTCATAAGGGACGCATCCATTCCGCCGAATTTAGCCCGCCACTTATAAAAACTGGCGCTGCTGATGCCATGCTCGCGGCACAGTTCAGGCACAGGCGTTCCTGCTTCGGCCTGTTTGAGGATGGCGATGATCTGACTGTCGGTAAAGCGTGATTTTTTCATAGCGAATCTCCTGCGTTCAGATTACGAGAAAATTCTACTTATGAACACTCCGCTTTTTCGGGGGGATTACC
>NZ_JBEIAB010000049.1:0-1054 GCF_040240345.1 Brenneria sp. g21c3
GTCACCGGCACCCATTCGTTCTTCAGACTCCTGAAGAAGCGCTCCATTGGGCTGTTATCCCAGCAGTTTCCGCGCCGGCTCATACTCTGTCTGATCCTGTATCGCCACAGTAACTGCCGGAACTGCCTGCTTGTATAATGACTACCCTGGTCGCTGTGGAACATCACCCCGACGGGCTTACCGCGAGCTTCCCATGCCATTTCCAGCGCTTTCATGGTGAGTCTGCTGTCCGGCGAGAACGACATTGCCCAACCCACTGGTTTTCTTGCGAACAGGTCGAGAACAACGGCGAGGTACGCCCAGCGTTTACCTGTCCAGATATAGGTCACATCACCGCACCACACCTGGTTGGGCTCCGTTACGGCGAACTGTCGCTCAAGATGGTTCGGGATAGCAACGTGCTCATGACCGCCACGTTTATACCGGTGAGTCGGCTGCTGGCAACTGACCAGTCCCAGCTCTTTCATGAGCCTGCCAGCAAGCCAGCGCCCCATCTGGTAGCCTCTCTGGGTTGCCATTGTGGCGATGCTTCTTGCTCCGGCCGAACCGTGGCTGATGCCATGCAGCTCAAGTACCTGACTGCGTAATATAGCCCGTCTGCCGTCTGGCTTTTCAGGACGGTTTTTCCAGTATTTGTAGCTGCTGCGATGAACCCCGAACACATGGCAGAGTGTGGCCACAGGATAACGCGCCCTGAGTTTCCCGATTATCGAGAACTGTTCAGGGAGTCTGACATCAAGAGCGCGGTAGCCTTTTTTAATATTTCGTTTTCCATTTCAATACGTTGCATCTTCTTCCTGAGCTCACGTATTTCGATTTGTTCCGGCGTTATCGGGGAAGCTTTTGGCGTTTTGCCCTGACGCTCATCACGCAGTTGTTTGACCCATTTCGTCATCGTGGAAAGACCTACATCCATAGCCTTAGCGGCATCAGAGACGGTGTAGTTTTGATCGACAACCAGCTGAGCAGATTCGCGTTTGAATTCAGGACTAAAATTTCTTCTTTTCATTGGAGCACCTGTGTTGTTCTGAGGTGAGCATATCACCTCTGTTCA